>NZ_CP092480.1:1510000-1525000 GCF_022429645.1 Lutibacter sp. A80 | reverse complement strand
ATGATCGTTATAAAAGAGGAAATTACCATAAAGATCACGGTGATGGTATGGATTATTACCATGTAGGTTTTACTTTAGGAGCTGGTAATATTGCACCTTATAAAAATGATAGTATTTGGTATTCTAAAAACTATTATAAGTATAAAATACTTGATAATGGTCCTTTACGTACTACATTTAAATTAGAATTCGAAAGTTGGCTTGTTGCAGGTGAGAGTGTAACGGCTACTAAAACTATAAGTTTAGATGCTGGAAATCAGTTGAATAAAATAGCGGTTTCTTATACTTTTGATAATGAAGCTAAACATACTGCAGTTATTGGTATAATTAAGCGATCTGGTGATGGTGGTAAAGAATTACTTAATATTAATGATGGAATTTTATCTTATTGGGAGCCAACGCATGGTGATGATGGAACTACTGGAGTAGGAGTTATTATACCTTCAAAAGTTAACGATATGAAAATTAGATATAATCAATTTTTAGCTGAAGTTGACGTTATTAATAATGAGCCTTTTATTTATTATACAGGAGCAGTTTGGGATAAAGCTGGTGAAATTACAAATAATAAACAATGGGTATCTTATTTGGAAGCTAAAAAGGAAGAATTACTAAATCCTGGTATTGATGTAAGTTTTGAAGCAGAATAGCTGATAATATTTTTATTTTATGTAGTGTTACTCTACTTCCATAATTTGTGGGCTAGTGTTCATTAATATAATGCCATTTTTCTTGCTGACTAAACTCTAAATTTTCTTTGGTGATAATTTCTAAAGGAGAGTATATTTTTTCTTTAGGTATGGAGTTTTGAATTAAAAAATCTGCCATTATTTTAACTGATTTGAATCCTTGATTAAACGATTTTTGAGAAATTAAAAAAGTAATCTTATCATTTTTTAAAAATTCAATATTTTGTTCTGTTGTATCGAAGCCAATTAAACTTAAAGTTTTTAATTTTTTAGATTCAATACAACTTGAGATAGTAGATATTCTACTTGAAGGTACAAGAATACCCGATATATCGGAATGTTTTTCAAACACTTTTTTTAATTGTTGTTTTACGTAATCTAAATTATTTAAATCTTCAAAGTTCAATGAAGTAGATTTGAAAGGAATTTTATTTTTATTAAAATAAGATTTAAAACCTTGTACACGTCCTTCTATAACATTATTATTGTATAATTTTGATTCTATATCAGTTATTAAATAATTAGATTTTTGTTCTGTACATAGGTGCATTAATTTACCTGATAAGTAACCTCCTTTATATGAATCTTGACCTATAAAAGTAAGGTTGTTAAAACCATTCATTTCAATGTTTAAGAAAATGTAAGGAATCTTTTTTTTATCTAAAATATTTACCATTATTTTAGTTTCATCTAAAAATAATGGTGTAAGTATTACCGCTTCAGGGTTTTCTTTAATTAAGTTTTTAAAACTATTTATGTAAGATTTATTATCTAATTGATTAAATGTGTAATTTTTAACTTCAACTCCAAAACTTAAAACATCTTCTGCAGCTTTCGAAATACCTAATAAAGGTGATTTCCAAAATAGATTATTACTATCAAATTTAGGTATCAACACAGAAAGGTTATACTTTTTTTTCATAGCCAAGGATCTGGCAATATTATTTATTTTAAAGTTCCTTTCATTTAATATTTTTTGAACCTTTTCTCTGGTTTTATTAGATACACCTGTCCTATTGTGAATAACTCTATCAACCGTCCCAATAGAAACATTGGCAATTTTAGCAATTTCTTTTATAGTAATCATAAGTTATTTAAAATCAATACAAATATCAAAAAAATATATGAAAACAAAGTGATAATTCATTAAAATTGTTATTTTTGTGTACGTACACGAGATATTTATTGTTTTTTTAGATGAATTAATATCTGTGTTTTTTTAATGAATTACGTGTGCGGACACGAAAAATTAAATTTAAGAATAAAGAAATGAGTAAAGTAATTGTATTAACTGGAGCAGGAGGAGTTTTATGTAGTACTTTGGCTAAAGCTTTAGCTGAAGAAGGACATAAAATAGCCGTTTTAGATTTAAGAATTGATGCTGCAAATAAGGTAGCCAATGAAATTAAAGGAGCAGGAGGAATTGCTATTGGTGTTGCTTCTAATGTATTAGATAAAGAATCTTTAATTCAAGCAAAAAAAGTTGTGAATGAGCAATTGGGTTCGTGCGATATATTAATTAATGGAGCTGGCGGTAATCATCCGTTAGGAACAACTTCTAATTCACATCTGTTAGAAGAAGATTTGTTAAATGTAGAAGAAGGTTTTAAAACATTTTTTGATTTAGATCCAAAAGGAATTGAATTTGTATTTAATTTAAACTTTATAGGTACTTTGTTACCTACTCAAGTTTTTGCTAAAGATATGGTTGGTAAAAAAGGGTGTAGTGTATTAAATATTTCATCAATGAATGCTTTTACTCCTTTAACTAAAATACCAGCTTATAGTGGAGCAAAAGCAGCAGTATCTAATTTTACACAGTGGTTAGCAGTACATTTTTCAAAAGTTGGTATTCGTGTAAATGCATTAGCTCCTGGATTCTTTTTAACGGATCAAAATAGAGCACTTTTAACTACTGAAGATGGAAGTTTAACTGAAAGAGGAACTACTATTATAGAACAAACCCCAATGGGTAAATTTGGAGAACCCGAAGATTTAATTGGAACTACACTATGGTTGTGTGGAGAAGGAGCTTCATTTGTAACAGGTGTTGTTGTACCAATTGATGGAGGATTTAGTGCATTTAGTGGTGTTTAATTAAAAAGAAATTTAAATTATGGAACAAACTTGGCGTTGGTATGGACCAAATGATCCAGTAAAATTAACAGATATAAAACAAGCAGGAGCTACTGGAGTAGTTTCGGCACTTCACCAAATTCCTAATGGTGAAGTTTGGACGGTTGAAGCTATAAATGAAAGAAAAAAAATAATTGAAGAACAAGGGTTAAGTTGGAGTGTTGTTGAAAGTATTCCGGTTCACGAAAACATAAAAACCAGGTCTGGAGCATATAAAGTATATATTGAAAATTATAAACAAAGTATTCAAAACCTTGCAACTTGCGGAATAAACATTGTATGTTATAACTTTATGCCAGTGCTTGATTGGACACGAACAGATCTAAAATTTGAAGTAGCAGATGGTTCTAAAGCCTTACGTTTCGATTTAATTGCTTTTGCTGCTTTTGAGCTGTATTTACTAAAACGTCCAGGAGCTGAAAGTAATTATTCTAAAGAACAACAAAATGCTGCTAAAGTATATGTTGAAAGTCTTTCTGAAGAAGATAAAACAATACTTGTAAATAATATTATTGCGGGGTTACCAGGTGCAGAAGAAGGGTATACGCTTGAACAGTTTCAACAAATTTTAGATACCTATAAAAATATTGACGCAGATACATTAAGAGAAAATTTAATCTTGTTTTTAAAAGAAATTATTCCTATTGCAGCTGAAAATGAAGTGTTAATGTGTATTCATCCAGATGATCCACCAATGCCAATTTTAGGATTACCAAGAGTTGTAAGTACCGAAGAAGATTATGCTTATCTATTTGAACAAGTTCCAAATAGAGCTAATGGTATTACTTTTTGTACAGGTTCATTAGGTGTAAGAGCAGATAACAATTTAGTGCAGATGTTTAAACGTTTTGCAGATAGAGTTCACTTTTTACATTTGAGAAGTACACAAAGAGATAACCTGGGTAATTTTTATGAAGCCAATCATTTAGAAGGGAATGTTGATATGTATAATATTGTAAAAGAAGTGGTTTTAGAAGAACGAAGAAGACATTCTTTGAATAAAAAAGATGCTGTAATTCCAATGCGCCCAGATCACGGACATCAAATGTTAGATGATTTGCATAAAAAAACTAATCCTGGATATTCAGGAATTGGTAGATTAAGAGGGTTAGCTGAATTAAGAGGTCTGGAGTTTGGAATCTCAAAAAGTATATAATTAGTATGAGTCAAATAAATTCAAAAGCATTTATTACTGAAAACTTCTTACTAAATTCTAAAGAGGCTGAAATTTTGTATCATGAATATGCAAAAGAAATGCCTATAATCGATTATCATAATCATTTATCTGCAAAACAAATTGCAGAAGATAAGCCGGTTGAAAATATTTCAAAAGTTTGGTTAGAAGGTGATCATTACAAATGGCGGGGAATGCGAGCTAATGGTATTGATGAATTATTTATTACAGGTTCAGCATCATTAGAGGAACGTTTTGAAAAATGGGCAGAAACTGTTCCACAAACAGTTAGAAATCCGTTGTTTCACTGGACACATTTAGAGTTAAAACGTTATTTTAATATTGATGAAATTTTGCAGCCAAACAATGCAAAAGAGATTTATAAAAAAGCAAATACAATTTTAGCAACAAAAACACCTGCACAATTATTGGAAGATATGAATGTGAAAGTGATTTGTACAACAGATGATCCAACTGACGATTTACAATACCATAAAGTAATAGCTGAAAAAAAATTTTACACAAAAGTATATCCAACTTTTAGAGCTGATGAATTATTTTTTATTGGGAAAGAAAAATTTCTAGAATATCTTAAAAAATTGAGTAATTCAGTTAATTTCGAAATAACTTCATATTCAGACTTTATAAAAGCAATAGATGAAAGAATTGGTTATTTTAATGAAAACGGATGTAAAGTTTCGGATTTTGGTGTAGGAGAAGCATTGGCTATTGAAGATTTTACTGAAGAAGAAGTCGCTTTAATTTTTGATAAAAATCTAAAAGGAGAAACACTTTCAATTTTAGAAGTTAATAAATATAGATCAAGTATTTTTCTTCATTTAGCAAAACAATATCATAAATTTGATTGGGTACAGCAGTACCATTTAGGTGCAATTAGAAATAATAATTCAAGGTTAGAAGAACAAGTAGGTTTAGATGTTGGTTGTGATTCTATTGGAGATTTCCCTATGGCAGAATTTATGTCTAAGTTATTTAACACCTTAAATTCAACCAATCAATTAACAAAAACAATTACTTATAATTTAGATTCATCTCAAAATGAAGTTTTTGCAACAATGATGGGGAATTTTCAAACAGGAGGAATTCCAGGTAAAATGCAATGGGGATCTGGTTGGTGGTTTTTAGATCAAAAAGATGGTATGGAAAAACAATTAAACACCTTATCTAATATGGGGTTATTAAGTCGCTTTGTTGGAATGTTAACAGATAGTCGTAGCTTTTTATCTTACCCTAGACATGAATATTTTAGAAGAATTTTATGCAATCTACTAGCTGAAGATATAAATAAAGGCTTAGTGCCAAATGATATTCCATTTTTAGGAAAAATGGTACAAGATATATGCTATAATAATGCAGTGTCGTATTTCAATTTTAAATATAATTGATTGTGATTATAACTTAAATTTTAATTTTTATGAAGAAAACACCAATTTTAATACTTCTTTTTTTAAGCTTATTTTCTTGTAAAGAAGAATCAGGATCAAAAATATTGTATTTGGCACATGGCTTACCTCAAACGCATCCAGTTCATAAGGGAATTTTAGAATTTAAGAAATCTTTAGAAATAAAATCTAACGGAACTTTAAAAGTTAAAATTTTCCCTGATGCCCAATTAGGATCGGAAAGAGAAGTTTTAGAATTATTACAAATTGGAAGCGTAGCAGCAACAAAAGTAAGTGCAGCTACACTGTCTAATTTTGTTCCAGAATATCATATTTTAGGAATCCCTTATTTATTTAGAGACAAGGAACATAGATTTAATGTTTTAGAAGGCCCTATTGGGAAATCAATCTTAGAAAAAGGAAGTAAATTTTGGTTACGCGGACTTTGTTATTACGATGCTGGAAGTAGAAGTTTTTATACCAGTAAAAAAGCAATTAGAACTCCAGAAGATTTAAAAGGACTTAAAATTAGAGTGATGAACAATCAAATGGCTATTAATATGGTTAATTCTATGGGAGGTTCAGCTACTCCTTTATCTTACAGTGAATTGTATACTGCGCTTCAACAAGGAGTTGTTGATGGTGCCGAAAATAATGAACCATCATTTGTATCTTCAAATCATTACGAAATTAGTAAATATTATACCTTAGATGAGCATTCTGCAGTACCAGATGTTCTTTTAATAGGAACAAAATATTGGGAGAAATTATCTGAAGATGAAAAAAAATGGGTGCAAGAAGCAGCAGATGAATCTTCTCAAGCTCAAAAAAAGTTTTGGAGTGAATCTGTAGAAGCATCTATGAAAACAGCAAAAGAAGCAGGAGTTGAAATTATAATTCCAGAAAAATCATTGTTTTCTGAAAAATCTAAATCGGTTTTGGAAGAGTTTGTAGCTAAGCATCCAGATATGGCTTCAATTGTAAATCAAATTAAAGCACAATAATTATGAGTAAATCAGAGTTCGTTTTTAATAAAACAAATCTAATTTTAGAGAAAATTTTAATAACAATATTTGCATTGTTAGTTTTAGATGTTCTGTTTCAAGTGTTTTCAAGATATATTTTGGGTACATCCTTTTCTTGGACAGAAGAGTTTGCAAGGTTTTCCTTAATTTGGTTAACCATTTTAGGAGCAGCATACCTTAACGGAAAAAGAGAGCACCTCTCTATGGATTTTTTATATCAAAAATTATCTTTATCTAACAAAAGAAAAGTATCTATACTTATAGAATTGTTAATTTTTCTTTTTGCATTAATAGTCATGGTAATTGGAGGCTTCAATTTAGTGTATACCACATTGCACTTAGAGCAACTTTCTGGAACATTAAGAATTCCTTTAGGATATATATATGCAATTATGCCTTTTAGTGGAGTTTTAATAATGTGCTATTCTATATATCATATTTCAACTATTTATTCAAACAAAATCACCAATTAATTATGAGTATAGAAATAATAAGTATTATCGTTTTGTTTGGTAGTTTTTTTACACTTTTATTGCTAAAGGTTCCTATAGCTTACAGTATTGGTATTGCAACAACTTTAAGCCTTTTATTAAATATAGATAGGATGCCTGGTATAACAACTATAGCTCAAAGAATGACTACGGGTATAGATAGTTTTGCCTTATTAGCCATTCCGTTTTTTATATTAGCAGGAGAGATTATGAAGCGAGGAGGAATAGCCAATAGATTAATCAATTTTGCAAAATCTTTGGTGGCGAGTTTACCAGGAGGATTAGCATATGTAAATGTGTTAGCTTCTATGCTTTTTGGAGCAATATCGGGATCTGCACTAGCAGCTGCTTCGGCCATTGGCTCAATTATGACAGATAGAATGGAAGAAGAAGGATATCCTAAAACATTTAGTGCATCTGTAAATATTACATCATCAACAACAGGTTTGTTAATTCCACCAAGTAATATCCTTATTGTATATGCTTTGGCAAGTGGAGGAACAGCTTCTGTAGCCGCATTGTTTATTGCAGGATATTTACCAGGTATTTTGTTAGGTGTTGCAATTATGGGGTATATAGCTTTTATAGCAATAACTAAAGGATATGCTAAAGGAAAAAGATCTACTTTTTTAGAAATATGGAATTATTTTAGAAAAGCATTTTTTAGCTTACTATTATTAGTTGTTGTTGTTGGAGGTATTGTTGCAGGAGTATTTACAGCTACAGAAGCATCTGTAATCGCAGTTTTATATGCAGCTATATTAGCATTGATTTATGGAGATATGAAAGTAAAAGAATTTCCAGAAGTACTATTAACAAGTGCAAAAACAACAGCCGTAGTTATGTTTTTAATTTGTACTTCTATGGCAATGTCTTGGTTATTTTCTTTTGAAGGAATTCCAGAAATGATAAGTACTTTTCTTTTAGAACAGTTAAATAATAAGTTTGCAATCTTTTTAGCAATAAATATAATATTACTTATTATTGGAACATTTATGGATATGACACCTGCTGTATTAATTTTTACGCCAATTTTTCTTCCAGTTGTAACTACTTTAGGTATGGATCCAGTGCATTTTGGAATTGTAATAGTTCTAAACTTATGTATAGGAATTTGTACACCTCCCGTAGGAACTTTGCTCTTTGTGGGTAGTGGGGTTGCAAAAGTTTCAGTTACACAAGTAATTAGGCCGTTGTTACCATTTTTATTGATAATGGTAATTGTTTTAATGCTGATTAGTTTTATTCCAGAAATATCAATGTTTTTACCAAGGTTGTTTAATTTATAAAATAAAAAATGGCACAATTTACAAGAATAGAAGTAGCAACAGCAATGAAAGAAACAGGAATGATTCCTTTGTTTTTTAATAGTGATATAGAATTAAGTAAAAAAGTATTAAAGGCTTGTTATGATGGTGGAGCACGTTTAATGGAATTTACAGCTCGTGGAGATTTTGCACATGAAGTTTTTGGAGAATTAACCAAATATGCTATTGCAGAATTACCGGGAATGATAATGGGTGTAGGATCAGTAACCGACGGAGCAGCAGCATCATTATATATGGCTTTAGGAGCAAATTTTATAGTTACTCCAGTATTACGTGAAGATATTGCAATTGCTTGTAATCGTCGTAAAGTTTTATGGTCACCAGGCTGTGGAACATTAACAGAAATAGCAAGAGCTGAAGAGTTAGGTTGTGAAATTGTAAAACTATTTCCAGGAGATATTTACGGACCTCAGTTTGTAAAAGGAATTAAAGGGCCACAACCTTGGACAAGCATTATGCCTACAGGAGGAGTTTCTCCAACTAAAGAGAATTTAACAGGTTGGTTTAATGCCGGTGTAACTTGTGTTGGAATGGGGTCTCAATTAATTTCAAAAGATATTATTGCAAATAAAGATTATGCAAAATTAGAGCAAGATGTTAAAAATGCAATAGTATTAATTGAAGAAATAAGAGTAAAATAGGTTTTTAACTAGAAAATTAATTAAAAATATATAAAATATGGCAACAACTTACGAATCTAGATATGCTTCAAGTCCGGAAGCTGTAAAAAAATACGATACAACTCAGTTAAGAAATGAGTTTTTGGTAGATAATCTAATGCAAGAAGGAGAGATTAATCTAACATATTCCCATTATGATAGATATATTGTTGGTTCTGTTGTTCCAATTGAAGCGTTAAAGTTAGATGTAATAGATCCTTTAAAAGCCGATTACTTTTTGGAAAGAAGAGAGTTAGGTATTATAAATGTTGGAGGTAGCGGAACGGTTTCTGTAGAAGGTGTTTCTTATAAATTAAACTTTAAAGATGCTATATATGTAGGAAGAGGAAATAAAGAGGTTATTTTTAAAAGCGATGATAACGCTAATCCTGCAAAATTTTATTTAAACTCGGCTCCTGCACATAAAGTTTATCCAACAGTAAAAGTAAGTAAGAAAGAAGCTAATAAAATTGAATTAGGATCCTTAGAAACAGCAAATCATCGAACAGTAAATCAAATGATTATTGGAGGTATTGTAAGCACTTGTCAGTTACAAATGGGGATGACTGAATTAAAAACAGGAAGTGTATGGAACACAATGCCTGCACATGTGCATGATAGACGAATGGAAATTTATTTTTATTTAGATATACCTAAAGATCAAGCTGTTTGTCATTTTATGGGCCAACCAGAAGAAACAAGACATATTTGGATAAATAATCATCAAGCTGTAATATCTCCACCATGGTCAATTCACTGTGGGTCTGGAACCTCTAATTATACATTTATTTGGGGTATGGCAGGTGAAAACTTAGATTATGGAGATATGGATGTTGCCAAAATAACAGCTTTAAAATAAAAAATTAAATCTAGAAAAACTGATCTTAATATAAAATTGAAAAGCATTTGCTAAATATGAAAAAGTACTAAAATTAAAACATAAATAACTATAATTAAATATTATTAAATAATGAAGAAAACACACATTTTATTCTTAGTAGCATTTGCTTTTCTTTTTAATGCTCATAGTCAATCATCCTCAGGATTAAAAGATTATAAAGATGCATCTTTATCTGTAGATGAAAGGGTTGAAGCCTTATTACCATTAATGTCTTTGGAAGAAAAAGTGGCTCAAATGCGAATTTTTCATGCCGGTATCGGAGTAAGATCAGATAGAGAAGGAAATTTAAAACTTTCCAAAAATGTTTTAGAAAAATTGAAGATAGGTATTGCGGGTATTAAAAACCCTGGAGATCATTTAAGTGCAGTAAAATCAGCAAAATTTAATAATAAACTTCAAAAATATATAATTGAACAAAATCGTTGGGGAATTCCTGCACTATTTGTAACGGAATCTTATAATGGAGTAGATGCAGACGATGCTACAAAATTTGGTAGACCAATGACTTCAGCAGCATCATTTAACCCAGGTTTAGTAAACCGTATTTGGGATGTTGTTGGTCGTGAGGCACGTTTAAGAGGAATGCATATGTGTCATTCTCCAGAAGCAGATATAATTCGTGACCCTCGTTTTGGTAGAATGAGTGAAGCATTTGGTGAAGACACCTACTTAACAACACAAATGGTTAAAAATGCTGTTCTTGGAGTTCAAGGAAATTATGATGGTTTAGGTAATGGAACTCATATTGGAGCCGTTACAAAACATTTTGCAGGATATGGTCAAGTATTAGGAGGTTCTAATTTTGCAGCTATAGAAATTTCACCAAGAACATTAATAGATGAAATTTATCCACCTTTTGAGGCTGCTGTAATAGAAGCAAGAAGTTTAGGTATTATGGCTTCTCACGGAGATTTAAACGGAGTTGCAAGTCACGGAAATCCAGAATTGTTAACCGGAGTATTACGTGATCAATGGAATTTTAAAGGGTATGTTGTTTCTGATGCCAATGATATTGGTAGATTACATTATTTTATGAAAGTAGCAGAAACACCTAAAGATGCTGCAAGAATTGCATTAGAAGCAGGTGTAGATATTGATTTATACGCAGAAGATGCCTACTCATACCTGCCAGAAATGGTAAAAGAAAATCCTGAATTAGAAAAATATATAGACAGATCTGTTAGAAGAGTTTTAAGAACAAAATTTATATTAGGTTTATTTGACAACCCATATATTGATATTTCAGAAGTAGAAAAAGGTGTTCGCTCTCAGTCTTCATTAGAATTGGCGAAAGAATCGGATTTAGAATCAATTATTTTATTAAAGAATGAAGAAAATACCCTTCCTTTAAATAAAAATAAATCAATAAAAATTGCATTATTAGGACCTTTAGTAAAAGAAAATACGAAGGCAAAATTTGAATCTGTAGTTGGAGATAATATAAAGTTTGTTGCAGAAAAAGGGTTTAATTTAACAAATGGTGATAGTGCAATACCAGAACTTTTAGAAAAAGATCCTAAATCAATAGAAAAGTTGGTAAATATTGCAAAAAGTGCAGATGTAAATATTTTATTTTTAGGTGGAGATAAATACACTTCAAAAGAAGCGTATTTTGATGGTACATTGGGTGATAGAACTACTATTGAACCTTTAGGAGCACAAGATGAGTTAATTGAGAAAGTAAAAGCTTTAGGGAAGCCAGTTATTGTTGTTTTACAACATAGAAGAACATTAGCAATAAATACTATTGCTAAAGAGGCAGACGCTATTTTAGATGCTTGGGATTTAAGTGAATTTGGAGACGAATCTACAGCTAAAATTATTTTTGGTGAAGTTTCTCCTTCAGGAAAATCACCTGTAACTATTCCACGATCTATTGGACAACTTCCTTTTCACTATAGTATGAAAGAAATTAATTACAAAAAAGGTTATTTATTTATTGAAAATGGTCCAATTTATCCATTTGGACACGGGTTGAGTTATACAGATTTTAAATATTCAGATATTAAAGTTTCTAATTCAGAAATAACACCAAATTCAGAAATTGAAGTAAGTGTTACAGTTACTAATACTGGAAAAGTTAAAGCTAAAGAAGTAGTACAAATGTATCTTAAAGATGTGTCAGGTTCAGTTACAAGACCAGATAAAGAATTAAAAGCATTTGATAAAATTGAATTAACTCCTGGAGAAAGTAAAATTGTAACATTTAAAATTACTCCAAAAATGCTTGAATTTACCGGTATAAAAATGGAAAAAACATTAGAAGCTGGTAGTTATATTGTTATGATGGGAACATCTTCTGAGGAATATCTAGAAACAACATTTAAATTAAAATTGTAAAAAATAGAATAATGAAAAAATCAATATTCACATTTATAGCAATAATTACACTGTTTAATTATTCTGTAGCTCAAAAAACGTTAAATAAAACTGAAATTGAAGTTGCAATGACAAAGGCTTTAGATTGGCAAGAAGCTCATCCTATTTTTTCTTTAGCACCTACAGATTGGACTAACGGAGCTTATTATACAGGAGTTGCGCGTGCTCATAAAATAACAAATGATCAAAAATATATAGCAGCTTTAAAAAATTATGGATTTTTAAATAAATGGAAAACGTTTAGAAGAACCTATCATGCCGATGATGTTGCAATTTCTTATAGTTATTTATACTTGGAAATGAATGGCGGAAGAAAAAACTTTATTGATATAGAGCCAACTAAAAACTTTTTAGATACTCATTTATATGTACCAAATCACTGGACAGATGGAAGTGATACTAGTACTATGGATAGAACCATTTTATGGTGGTGGTGCGATGCTTTATTTATGGCTCCTCCTGTATTAAATTTATATGCAAAATTAACGGATCAACCAAAGTATTTAGACCAAATGCATAAATATTATGTAGAATCATATAATCAATTGTATGATAAAGAAGAGCATTTATTTGCAAGAGATATGCGTTTTGTTTGGAAAGGAACAGATAAAGATTTAAAAGAACCAAATGGGGAAAAAATATTTTGGTCTCGTGGTAATGGTTGGGTAATCGCAGGATTAGCTTTAATACTAGACGATATGCCAAAAGATTATAAACATAGAGCTTTTTACGAGGAACTTTACAAAGAAATGGCAGACAAATTGTTAAAAATTCAACCAAAAAGTGGCTTATGGCATCCAAGTTTATTATGTCCAGAAACGTTTAGTCACGGAGAAGTAAGTGGAAGTGGCTTTAATACTTTTGCACTTGCTTGGGGAATAAATAATGGTTTACTTAAGAAATCAACATATTTGCCAGCTGTAAAAAAAGCTTGGAAAGCACTAGCTGAATGTCAACATGAGGATGGTATGATTGGTTGGGTACAAAATATTGGAGGGCAACCAGATCCAGCTTCTTATAATAGTTGGCAAAATTATGGAACAGGAGCTTTTTTGTTGGCTGGAAGTGAAATATTACAACTTGAAGATTAAACCTTTTGAATGGGAATTAAGAAATTAAATAATTATAAATATAAATAACATGAGTAAATCAATTTTAAGAATTTTAGTTTTTGTTGGGCTATTTGTAGCATGCCAGCAACCAAAAGAAGAAGCTCCATGGGTTTCACTTATAAATAATGATAATTTAGAAGGTTGGACTGTTTTAGGAGGTGTTGCAACATACAACGTAAAAGATGGTGTAATTACAGGTACTTCGGTCGCAAATACGCCAAATACGTTTTTAACTACTAATAAAAATTATGATAATTTTATTTTTGAAGTAGAATATAAGGTTGATCCTAGTATGAATTCAGGTATTCAAATAAGAAGTAATAGTTTACCTTATTATAGAAATGGAAGAGTTCATGGTTATCAAATAGAAATAGATCCTTCAGAACGTGCTTGGAGTGCTGGTATTTATGATGAAGCAAGACGTGGTTGGTTATGTACTTTAGAAGATAATCCAGATGCCCAAGCTGCTTTTAAACAAAATGAATGGAATCATTATCGTGTTGAAGCTATAGGAGATACTATAAAAACTTGGATAAATAATGTGCCTGCAGCCTACCTAATTGATGATAAAACTTCAAGCGGGTTTATTGCATTACAGGTCCATTCTGTTGGTAAAAATTTAGAAAAGGTAGGTAAAAGTGTCATGTGGAAAAACGCTAAAATTTTAACAGAAAACTTATCTAAGTATTCAACAAAATCTCCAATAGAACCAGTTATCACAAAAAATAGTTTAACAATCGATGAGACAAAACAAGGTTGGAAAATGCTTTGGGATGGAAAAACTACAAATGGATGGCGTGGAGCTAAATTAGATAAATTTCCAGAAGAAGGTTGGCTTATTGAAAATGGAGAGTTAACTGTACTTGCATCAGGTGGAGGAGAATCTGCAGCTGGTGGAGATATAGTAACTACAGAATTATATAGCGATTTTGAATTAAAAGTAGATTTTAAATTAACACCAGGAGCTAATAGTGGTATAAAATATTATGTAGATACAGAAATAAATAAAGGACCAGGATCTTCTATAGGTTTAGAATACCAAATTTTAGATGATGCATTACATCCTGATGCTAAATTAGGTGCTAAAGAAGGGAGTAGAACAGTTTGTTCTCTTTACGATTTAATTAAAGCAGATGAACAAAAACCTATTAAACCAATTGGAGAATGGAATTCAGCATATATAATTTCAAAAAACAATCATGTAGAGCATTGGTTAAACAATGTTAAAGTTTTAGAATACGAGCGTGGAAGTGATGAATTTTTAAAATTAGTTTCTGAAAGCAAATATGCTAAATGGCCTAATTTTGGAACTTTAGAAAAAGGACAAATTTTATTGCAAGACCATGGAGATAAGGTTACTTTTAGAAATATAAAAATTCGTACACCAAAAAATAAATAAAATTAATTATGAGAAATGATAGAAGAAATTTTTTGAAAAAAACTACGTTAGCTGCTGCTGGTTTAGGCTTAACAAGCAGTAGTGTAAATGCAATGTCTGCAATAAGTTATAATAATATTTTAGGATCTAATGATAGAATTAATGTAGCTATACAAGGTTTAGGAAGAAGATATCCAGCTTTTTTGGAAGGGATTACCGCTAAAAAGAGCAATGTTCGTTTAAAGTATTTATGTGATGTAATGCCTAGTCAAATGGATAAAGCTGCAATTAAAGTAGGTGAAATGGTAAACTATAAACCTATTTT